>JAUZRX010000014.1 GCA_030949985.1 Acidobacteriota bacterium | reverse complement strand
ATAACGTCACGGAGCTGACACGATCACTCGTGGCAACTTACTACGAGTCGTTTGCCGCCGGCAAGCAACCCTCGGATGAGTCACTGACGAAGCTCTCGCGAGACATGGCTGAACCCCTTCGAGCACTGGGCTACGCGGTCTATCGCATCGATGGCGAAGCCACAGCTTCTCAGGTGGTCGCTCTGAATACGCGGTTCGGCAAGCTCGAAACGGTTTCCGGAACTTCCGCCTTCGCCAGAGCATGAGTGAGGAGGAAGCTGAAAAGTGGGACGCCGAGTTTGTCCGAGTGACTACCATGTCCCGGAACCTGGGCGCCTCAAAGCACTCCGTGTCCGTCACCAAGACCCTACTCAAGTCCAGCGGCGATGGGAAGCGCGCCTCTCCGGCAGCCTCATCGCAAGACGGATCCAAGGGTAAGCGGAACCGCGGAAAGAATTCCGCGAACAAGAAGAAGCCAGTACCGACCGCTGCGACAGCTGCCTAGCGCCCTGCATCACCATCCCCAGCCATCACATCACCTCTCTCATTTTAGCAAATCCATTGCACGTGAGTCGGAGTGAACGAAGAGGCTGACGGCGCGCGTCGTGAGATGGTTCTGTTTCATTGTGTATTGGATTCTATTGAACCCCTTTAGAGACCATGCCGAAGGCAAAACCTTTCCTGACCACGTTCGTGATGGATGACTACGTTCGACAGTGCCTTGCCGATTATCGCAACGAGATGGGCACACAGAAGGGTGCGGAAGCGCGAGCACGCGTGGTACGTATCTTCCTGGGGACGGTCGAGCGGGATCCAGATCGACGGAAGCCCGAGGATGTGATCTGCGAGTTCTATGTTGGCATGATTGTCAAGTGTGGTCTGTCTACGCTCACCGCACGCACGTACCTCGGATACGTGTGCTCTGCACTGCGTCTACGCGGCCCCAATGTACGAGAGGCGAAGAAGATCGCTGCGCTTCGAGCCGCACGATCAGGTCTGCTGCGCCCGGTGGTCCTTGTGGACGACGATGAGATCTTCCTGGGTCTCATGTTCTTACCAGCCGGTGCCGTTCGACGGACGTTCGCAATCGTCATTCTGACGGGGGCCCGCGTGGCCGATGCGGAGAAACTTCAAGAAGATGAGGTTATCTATCAAGACGGCGAGGAGCCCGAGCTCACCGTGGCGTGGTCACAGTTGAAGCAGCGCCGAAGCTACACCTCGCGCGTTACTATCCAGTACCCACATGGTTTGAACGCACGGTACCTCCGACGCCTACGGCACGTGATGAACGAGTTCAACACCGTGCAAGGACCACCCTGTGCCGGCGTGTCATCGGATATGTTGAACCAAGCGCTCCGAGACTCCCAGGCCTTCAAGCCGGGCGTCACGTCGAAGACGCTCCGGGTAAACTTCGCTGCTCGTGTCACGTCTTTCCTTGGAGATCAGGCCCTGGTCCCAAACGCCGTCTCGGGACTGACGGGACACATGAGTGACACTTTCGTCAAGGCTGTCTACGGCCGAAACGAAGCACTGGCTCGTGGCAAACACATTCGAGCCCAGGTCGCCCAGCGCGAGGGCGCGTGAGCCTCATCTCACGCAGCCTCCCACCGTTCCGTATTCATGCTGACGCATCAAGTGCGATCTCCCCTGGGGATCCTGCCCGCCAGATACGGTGCTTCGTCAAGCATCCGTGAGGCGAACGATACGCGCCCGTTTGGTGAACGTAACACACCCGATCTAACCACTTCGCATTTGGTCCCTGCTCGTCAGTCGAGCCAGACGTGATGGAGGGCCGTCGCCCGCGATACGACGATGAACCGGACGCACCATCACGGCTATTGGCTGTAGGTAAATGTTTTACTACGGCATCGCAAGCGGAGTCGGCTCGCAACCATGGACCTCCGCCGCCAAGTTGCCCCTCGACCCCGTCGACTCGGAGATTGTGGGAAAGCTGCTCGTCTGGGAGCTAAAGGAGCGGGCGGAAGCTATGGGAGTCCAGTTCACGGACGGTCTCCGATGGCTCCGCGACGCGGAACCGTACCGGGTAGCCGCTGCCGGCATTGACCCGAGACGGAGCGCGACAATGTGGCGAGATCACTTAAACTCTTTAGCTGACTGGCGCATCTGCCAGCAGCTCGCTTTCGATACCACTGTGACGGCCCTGTGTCGATACTTCGGTGTCCCAAAGACTGAGCTCTCCGCACGATCCATCGTCGACTGTCGTACAATATCCATTCCTATCCGGCAGCTTGTCGGGGCGGTAAACTTGGCGAGTATTCCGGACATCCTCACGAGGCTAGCGCGCGTCATTCGTCAGAGCAAGGAGCGCGCCGCGATTCTTCTCAGTGACTTACGACACTTCTTCCATCAGCTCGCGCTACACGACGATGTCCGAGAGTTCTTCACCGTGCGTCTGGACAGTGGAGAAACTTACATGTGGTGTGTGTTGCCGATGGGACACACCGTGAGCCCGAAGGTGGCTCAAACCGTCGCTCACTGCCTGCTCTCGATCGCCATGGGTTCGGCTCCAACAGGCGAGAAGCTGCCGCATTTCCAGTGGGGACGAAACTTGGTGGCCACGATTTTCTACGATAATCTGATCGCCGGTGGAGGTCTCACATCTGTCGAGAAGCTACAGCGAGAGTGGGAGAGCACGGCAGGGCGCTACCATGCGCGCCTCAAGTACAACGACGTATACACGCGTCAGAGACTGCAGCTGGATGACGTGGATGCCGAGCGTGAGAGCCAGGAGCGACCCGTTGCCCTCGGCATCCGACTCGGTGTCAAAGTCTCGAATGGCGAGAAGAATCTCCACTTCCGCCACTCCGCGGCAAACGTCTCCCGGTGGAAGGCCATCGCCGACGATGAGACCAAAACCGTCACGCTGCGTTTCGTCGCGCAACTCGTGGGGATCTGCTCTTTCGATCACTACGTGACCGGTGCGAGTCGTTGCGCGCCGGGCGGTTTCCCCGAGGAGCTCGCAATGTGCGCTCGGCGGCTGGGGCGTCTGAGGTTCGCGCGGGCACATGCCTCCGGACTCTCTTCGTGGGACACAAAGTACGACTGCAAGGAAGCGGCGACCGACGTGGCATCTCTTCGAGAGAGGATCTGCCATATCGCAAGGAACCCGTGGTACTCGGTCGTCAAACCTCACGAAGTCGGTCTCATGATCGCCACCGACTCCAGCTCCACGCACGCGGGCGCTGACGTCTACAACACTGCAGGAGAGCATCAGAAATCATCACCCAGGTGGAAGTGGGAAGGTGAGGACGCACAGCTGCACATCACAGCCAAGGAGTTGAAGACAATTCTATTGACCCTGGAATGGGATACGACGATCCGCGACATGCACATCCGATTCGGGTGTGACGCCATGGTCGTCGTGCAGCTGAGCAAGCGGGGTTACTCGGGCTCAACTGCCATGCAGACTCTGTGGACGTCCCTGGAAAAGCTCGCACTGCAGCGAAACGTGACGTTTGAAATCATCTGGATTCCAGGCGTGGACAATGCGGCCGACATTGGAACCCGCCCGGACGAATCTTTCTCCGTCGTCGAAACAAGACGCCGGCATTTGGCGACATCCACGCGGCTTCTGCATAATGTGGCCTCATCAACTTCCGAGCCAATGGAGGCGACCGATGCAATCGAGTCACTCCGCTTGGAAGGCGATGAAATCGATGCCGGGGCGTCACGATGACATTACAAGAAGCCACAAGCCGGTCGCCGTCCCGTACGGTGATCGCATCAGTACGGAACCTAGCCACCGCGATCCTTGGGGGTCGCAAGCTTCTGCCGACTTCCGCCTGGCTTCGGCTGGGGTCTGGTTGTTCTCAGGGGAAGCAAGCGTGGGGGGTGAAACTACTTCCAGCGCTAACATCAGGATTCATACCTCAAACAAGATCAATCTTTAAACCTTGAATCCAGTGTACGCGTTGGTTCCGACCTACCGTTTGTCGATGATTCCATCGACCATCGTAGGGTTCGGAAAAGCAAAAATTAGGTCTACTTCCCATGAGCTCACCAGCGGCAAAGAAGCCGTCGCGTGCCAGGGCGAAGCCTGCAACGCCTACGACGCCGCCTTCGAGGCGACCAAAGGCTACATCACCCACGGCGCCTCCGTCATCTGGGACTCCTGCGCAGCCCTCTGCGTCGCCTACGACGCCTACGAAGTCGAGATCCTCGGCGAAGGCGCGCAAGCGTCAGCGATCGACGTCCGGCTCTCCGAGTCCAAGCTCATCGCATGAGGTGCTCGCCAGGATCCTCGACGCGAACCAGAAGGCAATGAAGGAAGCGATTGATCAGATGACGGTCGCGGTCACCCAGATTGTAGATAAGGTCGTCGCCGCATCCACGGCCGCTCCCGTAGTGGTTGATTCGGTCAAGGCTTTCATCCGCACCCTCGCAAACCTGCGTGAGGACAATGTGGAAGCGCATGCGGGCACGGTGTTCACCAATCCGATGGTCGCCTGCACCGCCTATGCGCTGCTCACCGATCTGGCCAACGGCGTGATCACGTTCACGCGGGTGACAGATAACGTCACGGAGCTGACACGATCACTCGTGGCAACTTACTACGAGTCGTTTGCCGCCGGCAAGCAACCCTCGGATGAGTCACTGACGAAGCTCTCGCGAGACATGGCTGAACCCCTTCGAGCACTGGGCTACGCGGTCT
>JAUZRX010000013.1 GCA_030949985.1 Acidobacteriota bacterium | reverse complement strand
CGGGGGATCGAGCACCGGATCACGGGCGCGCCTCGGCGGTACCGGAACGGGATGCGGCCGCTCGATTGTCGGCGGAACCTGTCTCGACGAAGGCGACGGGAGTTCCGTCGCGATGGGGTGGCGATGAGGAAACCCGCCGCTGTGATAGCGGCGGCGGTGCAGTGGAAAACAGCGTGCACCGCCGTCATCATAGCGGGGGCCAGCTCATCTGGAAGGAGGCACAAAGCGACTATGGCCGTTACTCCGAGGGTGCAGCGCGACGTGGCTGCCCAGCTCGCGCTGGGGGTTCGGAGCAGGAGGCGACCGGAAGACGCAAGTAGGCTGGCAAGGGTAACCGTTGTCAGACCCACTAAGACGAGAGCCGGCATCGCGAGTGCGCAGATGATGCTGATCGCTGGTGGTAGAAATGGGTTGAGTCCCGTGGTTGGCTGGTCCGCAAGCCATAGGAGAGCAAGAGCGTGCAAGAGCCAGAAGATGGCGAGCACGTTTGTTGCGCGGTTCAGCGTTACCACGAGGAACGACCACAAGTGCAGAAGCACGGTGGGAAGGTCTAGGGGGCTCATGGGGAAGCCAGGCACTCGTTGGAGGAGTGAGTTCTCTTGTTGTTGTTGTTCAGTTGTTGTTTGTTTGGTTGGATGAGACGGAGGTTTCACACAAATCTAATGCTGCTGCTGCTTTTCTCTCAGTCTTGTAGGTGTCGAGCTCGCTGCGCGAGCGAGACAACAGAACCGAGCGGCTGCAGACGAGGTCGCAGTCGAAGCGAGCGGAGTTTTTTTTTTTTTCTACAGCGTGTCGTGAAAGCCATAGGAGAAAAGCAGGTGGAAGTCAGAACATTGCAAGGCTCGCAACCTGCGGGATGGCGCAACACCACCCCGCAAGGCCAGTTCCAACACAACCCGCTCTCTCCCGCTGGCTCCCTCTGTTGAGGGTAAATCACGCACGTCTTTTGTTTTTCGGCGCCGAGCTCTAAGGCAAACGGTCACACTGTTTTCGTGAGTGGAAAAAGATGGGGTTCTAGTTAAGCCTGGGGCCCCCGTAGGCCACGCAAGCCAGGTTTCGAAGATCCACAAATCAAGTCGCCACGTCTGGGGTTGGGCACACGGAAAGGGAGGGCACTCGGGCGGAGACGTATTGCGCTATTTCCCACATTGAAAGGCAGAAAATAGGCCAAGTGACGTCGAGGGGGGAGGGGGGTTGAGACGTGATTTGCGTAGTGCGTCGTCACGTCATCTGCGACCGCCGCGCGCGGGGTGGAAACCGAGGCTATCGCAACTGCGCAAGTTGCGCGATTTGCACCGGGAGATACGCGTTTGCCGTTGCAGCACGTTTCGTCAAGGTGTGGGAGGCCATGACGGCTGCGCCGCAAGGTCGGCTATTTTGACCGGAGCAAATTCGTAGCACGTTGCGTTCGCGTCACTTGAAGCGGATGTGCGGGAAGGTCAGACGGGACAGGTCAGCTAGGCGTCGACGGACACGACAACGTCCTACTCCTGGACGGCGTCAGTCCCCGTGCAGGTGGCTGACGGAGCGCGGCCGGTCTCGAGGGCGTCACTAGCTCCCGCGGTGTTGATGCGGATGTTGGGCGTGGAGCTGGTGGCGGCATTCGTGTGGGGCGCGGGCTGCTGCGGGGCGACCGGTGGGAGGCCGCTGGGGTGTCGTTGCGCGATCGGCGTTGACGGAGGGGAGGCGGTCAGATCCTGGGTCTGGCCTGCCGAAGAGGTGTTGGCTCCCGCAGTTGTGATGCTGTTGTTGGGCGAGGAGCTGTCAACCTGTGAATCGGTGGGGGTCGGCGACGCGGTCGTCGACTCTGCTTGAGGTGTGTCGTGTTGCGCCGGGCGCAGGCACTCCTCTCGTAATACTTCGAGCCATTCCGGGGCGAGGGACTGGCTGTCAGGGCCCGCATCCCAGTCCACGAGGAGGTGCGCTAGGTAAGTTTCCTCGATGCAGGTCGGAACAATTTTAGCGCGGGCGTCTCGGACGTGTTGAGGGATCTCGAAACCGATAGCCATCTTCCTTCTGACGTTGGCTTCGCGGGCGTCCTGCTGGGCCTTGGCGTTGCTGATGTCGGCTTCGCGGGCGTCCAGCTGTGCCTTGGCTTTTCTAATGTCGGCTTCGCGGGCCTCCATCTGCGCCTGGGCTGCCGTCGGCTTGTTGACTTTCGGGGTTGCGGTTGCCGTTGCTGGCGTGGGCGTCTTCTTGGGTGCTAGCGGTGCGGCCACGGGCGGGGGTTTGGTCGTTGTGGTGACCTTGGGAGCGTCCGCGGGCTTGGAGGCTGAGGTCTCGTGAGGGCCAGGGGCCGTTGAGATGTCGGCGTCGTGTTCCTCGACTGGGGCGCTCTCGTCGCCTTCGTCCTCGTCCTCCTGCGAGCACTCGAATTCATCCAGGAAGGAGTTGTTGCCAGAGAGGTCGTCGACAAATTCACCTTCCGACGCTGAGGAGTCGGTCTCGTCTGCGGGCCCTGACTTGTTCTGGTCGTGAGGCGATGCGTCTGAGACTGTGGTTGGTGCGGTTTTCGGGGTCGTTTCACACATCGCGAAGAACTGCTGAGCGTAGATCAGCGCCTCGAGGCGGGAGGTGGCGGATCCCCGTGCGATGGTTTCACCCATGCGTACGAGCATATCCTTTGGAGACACCGACAGGTAGCGCGCCAGGCGGGCAACGTGTTTGGTGCTCGTGGGGAGCAGCTTCCCGTCCGGTGTGAAGGCAATGGTCATCAAGTGGCCTCCTCGTTCGCGGACGGCCTTTCCGTAGGTGATCTCCTTCTGCTGCGAGCGTTTCTTTTCGTCCCACGTGACTGTGAGGTCGATGTAGAAGTTGCCCACTACCGCGTCGATGCGGGTTTCTTGGTTCATCCACACTTCCTTCGCAGCGGGGTGACCGTGGTCACGGATGAATCTGCAGAAAACTTCGAGTGCTGTGTTGTGGCGGATCGAAGGGCTGCCGAGACCTCCCCATTGCACGCACTGGGGTGCATGCGTATTGACTAGGTCTCTGACCGTGAACTCCTTTCCGCATCCCTTGCAGGGGAGCCGTCGGTCGTTGATGTGGTGGCTCGCGAGCGGAATCATCAAGTGACGTTTCAGCATGATTGCGAACTCGGTTGCGGATGCGTTGGTGTTGTCGGCGAAGGAGGTGAAGACGGAGCCGTCGAGGCGGCGGGGCGCGTTGGCAGCGGGGAAGCGTGCTCGGTAGTAAGCGTCCAGATAGACGCTCTGTTGGGCACTATCCCGGGCTGCCTTGTGGCAGACGCCACCGACTTTGCCCCAGTTTGTCATTCCCAGTCCTCCCATCCTCGTCGGCAGCGTGACTCTCGGGTTGTTGTGAACGGCTGAAGGGTGACATTGCGCCAGGCGCGCAACGCGGTCAGTTATCACCTTGTCGAAGGCCCGGAGCCAGCCCTGGGCTTCGTCGCCGTGGCACCTGGCGATGTAACCAGCCTTGGAGACGCCACATACGCGCAAGAGGGCGAGCTGTTGGCTGGGCGGGAGGTCTTCCAGCGCGGCCGTGAACTCGCGGTAGTCGTCAAGGTTGCGGAATTTGGCGAGCAAGTGTTCGGCTTCCTTCGGGTCGTAACTCAGGCCCGCGCCGAGGTAGAAAAAACCGCCTTTCCGCGAGTCGTGCTCGGCTCTGATCCTCAGACCTGCCTTTTCCTTCAGGCGTAGAATCAAGTCGGCGGCCGCGGCGTCGACGGCGGTGGTTTCCCCGATGATGCAGAGGTCGTCGAGGTACGCAATGATACGGACACCGTGTGCTGCTCTGATCTCGTCAAGGACGCCCTGAATGCCGATGCAGAAGAGCAGTGGTGCCACAGGGCATCCTTGTCGTACTCCACGGGACACGTCAAACTTGTGGATCTTCCCGTTCGGGTCTTCCCAGAAAGCGTGGCTCACGCAGCCGTACACGAAGTTGGTGTAGGCCTTGATGCGCGCCATCTTGGCTTGGTTCGTGGCCCTCAGAAAGCCGAAGAAAGTCGATCGAAATAGTTCCTGGTACGCGTTTGACGCATCGAATGTGAGACAAGTTTTCCCACTGCGTATAGCGTCTTGGACAATGAAGATAGCGCGCTCCGCACCGCCCTTGATGATCCCGAACTGGTCCGGCAGCATCTTTTCGATCTCGTAGGTGTCTTGCATCGCGACACGGGCCGTAACCTTGACGATAACTTCTGACATAGAGATCGGGCGGATACCGGCCTTCTTGAGTTTGGGAATGCAGATGAGCCGGATGTCTCGTAGAGCGTTCGCTTCTGCGAGGGTCAGGTTGCCTTGGAGAATGGCCCGCACGATCACAGTTATTGCGGACAAGAGGCTGTCAGGGTCGTGAGAGTGACCTGTCTTCTCTTCGTACTCGATCGCTTGCCACAGAACGTCGGAGGACAGGCCGCTGGCACCGGGTGCCTCTCCGCGGGCCGTCTGCTTGATAGAGTCGCGTACCTGCTCCGGCGTGACGACTGCGTCGGTCTGGTCGACTTGGATGGGGGCCGGCATGGCTCCGCTGGCAGCCGGGTGCAGCGTCTTGAGCTCGTCGACGGTCCCAGGGATGTCCGATGTGTCGAGCTGGCGGCCGCACTTTTCCAGCAGGATGTGCATTCCACGTGAGAGGTGGCCCGCCAGGAAAGCCGCTTGGACGCGTCGGAGGCGGTTCGCCTTCTCGTCCTTCACTTCTCGGCGGGGTGCAGGTGCTGTTGGTGCGGGGGTGTCTTTGGCCGCCAGGTTGCGGTCAAGCGTCTTCCATCGGTCCCTCTTGGCTGTGATCAGGCGTCGTGGGAATGCAAGGATGCTCGAGACACCGCCTCGTGCGACCTGCTTCATCGACGCTGCCAAGTTGGCGACGTAGCTTGAGGGTGCGTATCGGATGGCGCCGGTGGCCCAGAAGCTCGGTCCCGTGTTGGGCGACTGAGTTGTGTCCGGGGACCACGAGGCCTTCGCCGCCGTCGCGCTTTTGGGCGGCGAGGGGGTTCCGAGGTTCGCTGGGGAGCTGTCTTGCTTCTTCGCCGCCTGCTGGGAAGCCAGCTCAGGGTGTGGGGCTTTGGCCATGCCCACCGGTTTGGAGATGTTGTCCCACGCGTGACGGAAAAGATCTGCGCTGGCTTCCATCATGCCGTGGGCCTCCGTTGTGCGTGAGCAAGACTCCTTCACGCCTGTGATGTAGACAGAGCACAACGTGCGTTGGTCCGGCGCACGTTTGCCCATGCGGGTCTCAATGAACTCCTCGAAAGTGATCGTCCTGGTGGCATTCAGGGTCTTCTTCGCCTCGAGGTTGTACGCCGAATTTTCGAGGTCCCTGCCGTTGATCCATGGCTCGAAGTGCTCGACGCCGCCATCCGTCGGACATGTTGGTGGACGAATGACGATGTGGCATACGGCGGCCTGTACGTCGAAATTGCGCAGAAGAAGGGCAGCGTTGGCATCGGAAAGATTCGGCACGTCGCACCAGCCAGTTGGTTGTCTCTGGTCGCCTCCGGGTGCCTCGAGCGGGGTGCCGTCGAGCCAACTCAGGACCTCGGTTGCCGACAGGGTTGGGATGAAAAGGTCGCTCCAGTGTTCAAAGCATCCGTAACCTCGCACCCACTCGGGCGCGGGCGGCATTCGTGGGTCGCCGCGCACCATGCGGTCGACGCAGATCATCCACTGCGCGACTGACCACCAGCAACCCAGCCCCTCGCCCCGGATCTTGACCATCCGTGTCGTCGAGACTACTGAGCTCCACTGTTGTGTGCCACTCACGATGCGCGGTTTCGGCACACGCACGACGCCGTCGTCGTCACTTTCCGAGGAAACCTCGATTGGTGCGGAGCGTCCAGCCCCTGCAGTCTCTGACACCATTGAGGGTGTGCCGCCGAGTCCTTTCACACGGAATGGTGATGCGCCACCAGATTGAGCGGCCTTCCCCGCGGTTGATCGTTCCGTTGAGGTTAGGCCGGGTTTCTTCAGGCCCCGGGTGCACATGCGGTAGGTTGCGGCGTCCTCTGTCCTCTTCACACGTGCCGCCGTTGGCTTCCGCGGTGATCGGCCGTTCGACATGTCATCGTCGCCCGGTGAGGCTGTGTTGGTACCGTCGCCCGTGTAGCCGTGCTGATGCGCGTCGTGTGCGTCAGCTCCGCCGCCACCTTCGGCCTCGTCACGAGCCCCCGTGCCGTCGTGATGGTACGCGTCGTCCTCGTCGGTCTCGTCGTCACTGCCGACGGTCCGCGAGTCGCCTGTCGCTTTCTTCTTCTTCTTGCCGGGTGTGGGCAAATCCGTCGGGCTCGAGGCTGCGGGAACAGCGGGTGCCTTGCCCTTGTCAGAAGTCGCCTTGGCCGCCTTGCGGGCTGCCGCCTTGAGTTCTGCCTTGACCTGGGCCCTCGTCTTGGCAGTGTAGTTGCCGTTGGAGGCCGACGGCGTGGCATCGCCTTCCTCTTGCGGTGCTTCTGCGTCGTCCCGGGGTTGCGCTTCCTCTTCCTCCGGCTCATCGCGCTGCGAGCGGCCGTGCTGGTGCGCGTCGTGTGCGCCAGCTCCGCCGCCGCCTGCAGCCTCGTCGTGCTGTGCTTCCGCGTGGCCGTGCTGATGCGCGTCGTGTGCGTCAGCTCCGCCGCCACCTTCGGGCTCGTCACGAGCCCCCGTGCCGTCGTGCCAGTGCGTCTCCGCGTGATCGGCTTGCGGCGCGTCTGCGTCATAGCCACCACCGGCATCTGCACTGTTCTCGTGCGTCTCCGCGTGATCGGCTTGCGGCGCGTCTGCGTCATAGCCACCACCGGCCTCTGCACTGCTCTCGTGCGTCTCCGCGTGATCGGCTTGCGGCGCGTCTGCGTCATAGCCACCACCGGTATCCGCGATGTCGTACTCAGCGGGAGTTGGTTGCGGGACTTCTCCCTCGCACCCAACGCCGGCATGCGCACTGTCGCCGGAGCCTGGCGTCCTCGTCTCGTTCTCGCTTTTGGTTCCGGTTGATCGGGTGCCCGCAACTTTATCGGTCTTCTTCTTGCCGATCGAGTTGAGCGGGCCGTTGCCGCGCGTCACAGACGGGACCTTGCTGGGCGAGGAAGGTGCGGCCGATCCTCCGGTGATGGCTGAGCCGGACTGCTTCTTGGCTCTGGCGAGGGTCTCCTTCTTCGAGGAGGAGCTCTTCTTGGGCCGAGGGCTGGCTTGCTGCGTGTCTGTGCTGTCGGCCGTGTTCTCCGGCTGCTGCGCCGAGCTCGCTTCGGCGTGTTCCTCTGATTCGCTGCTGGTGCTGGCGTCGTCGTCGGTGCTGTCGATGAGGTCGGGTGTGGGCTCCCGCCGTCTCCGTCTCACGTCTTGTTCCGGAGCTCGGTCATCGTTGCGCGGTGCGCGGGCGGCTGCGCCCTCCGGACCGTCCAGGCAGTGCGTCGCGACAGGGTCAGCCTCTTCATCTGCTTCGTACAGGTAGTCAATCGTGGTGCGGTCGAAAGGGCCTGAGCCGTCCGTCCGTGGCCATGGCACGTTGCGCTGGATTGCGTACAATTCATACGTGCCCGCAGCGCAGATCGCTTCATCATTGTAACGCATGATCATCTGGTGGTTCGTTTCCGCTGCTGTCCACCACTCCTTGACGCAGGTCCACTCTCCCGCGGCCCACTTCTCGGCTTGAGTGCGAGACTGATCGAGGTACATGATCGCCTTGAAACGCATAACGCCAGCCTTGTTCTCCATCCGATTTGCCGCCAGCGCGACTGCGCGGCATCCGGTTGTTTGCCCGCGGAAAATCAGGATTTGGACCGTCGTGTTGGCGGTCTCGCAGATAGAGTGCACCGGCATGGTCGTCGGGGACGAGAGCCCTGGGATGCACTGTGACGGAAGGGGGGTCGGGCCGTTGCGACAGATAAATACGTGCCGAACTGTGCCTCCAACGCCTCCGACACCGGCGCGCTTGCCGTCATCCGAGAAGGCCTGTCCGCAGGCTTTGTGGTTGAAGGACCACAATAAGTCTCGCCGTCCGGTGCACCGCATGGTTCCCTCGATCGGTGTTGTCACTCGCATCCACCTCCGGTCGTGCCTGGCTCAGCTCGTCGTGCCTGGCGATCCTGCCGCCGGCAGGATC
>JAUZRX010000012.1 GCA_030949985.1 Acidobacteriota bacterium | reverse complement strand
CAAAAATATCGACAAGGGCATACGCTATCTTGAACGGGCCCTTGCCAGGCAGCCCGGTAATCTTTCCGTGATGGCCAACCTCGGCGCGGCCTACTTTCACCAGGGGCGGCTGGAAGAGGCTGCGCAGCTTCTCGAAGATGTCTGCTCAGCGAATGGGCAGAACCTTGGCGCTTTGTTCAACCTGGCGCAGATACGTGATGAGCTCGGTGATCGAGATCGTGCAATTCGGCTCTATCGGCGTTTCCATGACTTGGCCGGCGGACGGCCCGAGTTCGCCCAGGACCTGCGTAAGGTACGCAGGCGCCTCAAGCAGCTCACCGGTAGCAAGCCTCCCCGTCGCTGACGAATGGCAGCGGTAGGGTCATGATGTCGTACTCCGACATCCTCGAGCACTCCGTTGAACAAGTCTTTTCGATGCGACGGGCCGAGATACCGAGATCGGTCCTTCGCGCCAAGGAAGCTCTTGGGAGGGGCTGCTAGCCCAAGTAGCCCAAACTCCGAAGTTGCTCAAGAGTCTCCTCGTCCTGAGGCTCCTCGTCGGGTTGTCCCTGTGTCAGCCCCTTGTCCTTTTGCAGGTGTTCTCGCAACAGGGCCCGCATCTTTTTCGCCAACTCCGGGCGCTGGTCGATCAAGTTTTGGAGCTCGGCGGGGTCAGCATGAAGGTCGTACAATTCTTCTGTCGCCCCCGCTGCTGTTGGGATGAGGATCAGTTTTGCATCTTCGGTGCGCACCGAACGCCATTTTCCTGCGAGGCCCGGTACGGTAAGTCGGTAATGCGGGTAATCCTTGCGCTCCTTCTTGTAAGGCTGGTTCTCGGAAAAGGCGATCCGCGAGCCTTCTTTTCCTTCGATGATCGCTCTGGCGCTGCGGCCACCCGCTCCTTCGGGAGCCCGCAGGCCGACAAGATCAAGGAGGGTGGGTGCAAGATCCATCAGGCGTACTTGTGCTGCGACGTGCGTGTTTTCCGGTAGCCGTAGGGGATAACGCATGACCCATGGTACGCGAATCACCGGATCGTAGAGCGGCATGTCATGATTGAAGTAGATCTCGTGCTCTCCCAGGCTCTCGCCATGGTCGGAAGTGACTGCGATGAGCGTCGTGTCGAATCTTCCGGACGCCCGCAAGGCATCCATGAGGCGCCCAAGTTGAGCGTCGGCATACGCTATCTCACCATCGTAGAGTCGGATCGTGTGGGCCAGGTCGGAATCCGAGTAGCCCATCTCGCGAAAAGAAAACATGACTCTCGAACGGCGCACACGTCGCTCGAGAATATCGTGCATCAGGCGATAGCCCGCAGGCTCGCGGCCGAACAAGGTGTCGTAAGGAGGCGGAGGATTGTAGGGGATGTGAGGCTCCTGGAGTTGAACCCATAGCAAAAAAGGCTGTTCATGCGAGATGTCTTTGAGCCAGGCGATCGCAGCGTCGACGACGTCCGGGCCGAGCCCCGCGTGTTGGCCCACACCCTCAGGGGGTGCGATGCGCCGGAAATCCTGGAAACCCTGGCTGTAGTTCCACTTGGGATCGAGAAAGGAATGGGCGACGAAACCCCCTGTGCGCATGCCGCCGCGCCGGGCCACTTCCGCCAGAGTTTCCACCTCTTCTGAGAGTACGCGCGGGTGATCGCGTACACCGTGCTGCTGGGGCGACATGCCGGTGAGAATGGTGGCGTAGGACGGTCCGGAAAAAGACGCCTGGCTGATGGCGGACTCGAAAACCACGCCCTCGGCGGCCAGGTCGTCTATCGTCGGTGAGGTGGAGCGAGAATAGCCGTAGCAACCCAGATGATCGGCTCGCATGGCATCGACGACAACGAGCAGAATTCCGGGCGCAGGGGCCGCTTGTCGCGCGCAGCCGCCGACCAACAGTGGAAGGCAAGCCAACGCACTCCACCAGGCAATACGAAAGAACGCTCTCATGGGCTATGCCTCCTTGGGCCGGCTTCGCTCGCCGCAGGTTCCGGCGGGCCGATCTTGAGCCCTGTTTGACGGGTCTCGACGACCTTGTAGATCCGCACGGAGTGAGATTCGAAGACTCGTTCCAGTAGCTCGGATGCTTCGAGACACGCATGACCCATTCGATCGCCAAGCTTGGACCCGGGACGGGCAAGCACGTAGACGGGGCGACCGAGTTCTGTGTGGATCTCTTTGACGATCTCCACGTGGCATGGGCTGCCGAAGAGCCGGGCCAGTTGTTTCTTGCGCTTGCGGAGGTCGCGGTAGCCGCCGATCAACATGCCGCGGGTTTTTCGGGTGACTCCTGAGTTGTAACCCAGGTATTCGTCTCTTTGGGCGAAAACAGGTACATCCGATCCCTGCGCCGGGCGAAAGCTGAGCTGTTGTTTCGAGAATTGCTCGACGATGACTGAGTTCGGCGGTGTCTGGTTCCGAAGGTAATCGTAGGCCCGCGTTTCATCCCGGGAACGTGGGAGCAGGATCAAATTGTCGCCGGCAGCGACCAGTGGCATGGGACGACGAGCGGCTGCGAAGTAGGCTGTGGCCACGATTGCCGTGGGCGGGACGAATACCAGGAAAGAGGCCATCGCCATGATGCCGCGCCAACGGCCCCTGGCTCCACGCAGAGTTGCGGCGCCGAAGAAGCCCAACGGGAGAGCGGCGGCTCGCAGAAAGTAATACTCGTCCTGAGCCGGGAGACGCATGACGGTCCCTGCCAGCGCCGGGAAGCAGGCAGCGAGACCAATGGGTAGCCAGCGTCGAAGTGGTCGGAGGCGACATTCGGCGATGCCCGCGGGCAGGGCAATCAAGATCAGCGGCCCGAGGACACAGAGTCCCTGCCACAGCCGGGGGCGGACGAAACGCAGGAGGTCGCGAGTCTCGCCCCCGGTGATGGAGAGCAAGTAAGGCGCGGCCAGGACGAGTCCGCCGACACCACAAGCGAGTCCCAGCCACGCAGCGCGGTTCCATCGACCGCGGGCTGGCCACAAGGCGCCGATGGTGGTGCCCGCGAGAATCAGCAGGGCGGCGGCGCCCGCGAGAGGATTGATCAAGATCGATGTGGCGACCAGCAAGACAGCGGCCACGGCAGCCCTCGCCCCCTTCCCCCGTGCGACGAGCGCTGCTTGTTCGACCGCAACCAGGCCCACGGCGATCCCCAGGCCGAATCCGGAGAGATTCAGTGCGATTGTCAACCCGGCCGCCAGGCGACGGTTGAAACCCCAGCTCATCAACGACAGAACGCCCAGCGGGTTGGCTCCCTCCCGCCACAGGCCCAAGAATTCATCGCTGCGACCGAGCAGAAAGAGCCAACCCAGGCCGTTGAGGCCGGCCAGGCCAGCGATGCTGGCCACTGCCGAGTTCAGCCGTCGCGGCGCGATCCGCCGTCCAAGACGCGCTGTCGCCAGGGGAAGACCGGTCGCAGCCCCAAGCCTGAGGATCGACAAGCTGGATAGGGGGTCGATACCGAGAGCCTTGCCGATCAGGGCCCCCAAGAGGTGAAAGCCCCAGTAATAGTGGAGCGGCTCACCGGCGAAATAGGGATTCTCGGGAGGGATTCCTGTCCGAGATACCTGGTAGACGATGCTGCTGTGCAGCAGTCCGTGATAGGAGGCGCGGAAGGAGGGACTCAAAATGACCCCAGCGGCCACAATTGCAGTCAAGCCGGCAGCCACCCACGCCGCACCACGAGGTTGCCTGGGCCGCAATATCATCGAGGGGCGGTGAGTGGACCAGAGTAAAAAGCCCAGCGTGATGATGTCGAGACTGACAAGGCTGGCACCGAGATGACCGCCGCTGAGCAGCGCTGCTCCCAGAAAAACCGGAAACGTTGCGAAAAGCGAGTAGTAGAACAGGGCTCCGGGGCGCCAACTGCGGGGCTGCAAGGCGAGCACGCACCCAAGGCCAGGCGTAAAGAGCACCGTCACTGGTGCCAGGGATCGCGCCAGAGGCATCTGGCCGGCTAGAATCGCTGTCAGGTGGATCGCGACTAGCAGGGCCAGAAGCGCAGTGAGTGACCGGCTGGACAAGACGCCACCTCTCCAGAGTCCTGCCGGGCGTTTCGGGCAACGCCCCTATGCAGAGCGGGAGACTACCACACCGACTCGCTGCCGTGAGTATCGACGCCCAGCACTTGGTAGGTGTACAGGTCGTCCGGTGGCTCACTTACGGTGACCGAGACTTCCGTGGTAGCTTGAGGTATTCCCTCGACCAACCGGTTCGCAGCGCCGCATTCGGTTCGTGGCAGCACGGAAGCTCGCCCGTAGAGATCGTAACTCGAGATTTCCGCTCTCGAGGGCGTGCGCCCAACTTCGCCCATGGTCTCGCGAAGAGGGCTCCAGCGCAGCAAGAGTCCGCCCGCGCCATTGCGGCTCACACGCAGATCGGAAACCGGTCCCGGGAGTTCCTGTCCGCCTGCAGAGAGTTCTCCGGAAGCATCGGCGACCCGGAGAAGGTAATAGCGGTTATTCACCGTCGAGCCGGCCTCACCTGTGTGGCTCCAACTTGTGGCCTCGCCCGGGAGGTCTACCAGCAGATGGGCGGCGTCCGTGCGGAACGCTGGCGTGGTTTCGGATCCATAGATTTTGACAGCGGAAACGCCGCCCAAGGTGACTCCCCAAACTGTCTGTCCCGGGATCGTCCACTCGAGCAGCAGATCGGCGCCGGTCTTCCTCAATCGCAGGTCGCCGATCGATTGAGGAGGATTGATGCCGCGTACCAGGTGCGGAGTCCCTGAAAGCTCGTCACTCTCCGGGCCGACTGCACTACAGTGCTCAGCCCGCACCGCCACCCAGTAGAGTCGATTGTCCTCCAAGCCTCCGATGACGACGCTGGTTCGCGTTTCAGGCGTTGTTTTCTCTCCGCTGTAGTTGGTTTCACCGTCCCGGCGCCAGAGTACGCGGTAGCGAATCACGTCGTCGTCCGGTACTGCCTGCCAGCTTACCTCGAGTTGCCCACCTTTCTGGGTATCGGTGACCGAGAGAAGAATCGGCTTGGACGGCGGTAGCGGATTCTCTGGAACACCGGAGCGACATTCCGCGGGTTCCGGTGTCGCGTCGTAGCAGGTCTCGTTGAAGTTCGACCATCGACTCTCGAATCCTGCATCGTCGACGGCGACGACATAGTAGTAATAGGTTTTACAGTTGATCAGACCGGTATCGAGGAAATGCGTCGCAGTCAAGCCATCGCCAGCCAGCACATAGGGGCCACCGGGACTTTCCGCGCGATAGACTCTGTAAGTCGCCGCATCGGCTACGGATGTCCAGCTGATCTGCAGTTCCCGAGAGCCGGCCTTGTCGATGCTCAGGATCGTCGGTTGCCCCGGCGCCGGTACAGCGAGGGTCGTCGCCGGATCACCGACGAAGACGAAAGACCTGTTGAGCAACCAGTCGCCTTCCGTATCGAACGAGCGGCGCAGATGCATATCCAGTTCGCCAAGCAAACGCTCCTTTCGCTTGCCGTAGATCCGCTCGTAGATGGGGTCGAGGATGGCATCAAGCTGGAAGTTCCGGGTCAGGTGGCTGGGAGCCATGCCGGCGACAGCCCCTACCTCCGCGGTGGCCAGCCAATCTTCCGCCAGGGTGAACCATGTGTCGGACTCGCCGGCAGTCACGGAACTATCTTGCGAAAAATGGCCCGTGATGCAGTTCGCTTGTACGGTGAACACCAATTTGTCCGCGTTGACGAGATCTTCGATATCGTCGCCGGCGCCGAGTTTGGTTTCCCAGATCGAGCAGGTCTTACCCCACGTCCTATAACCTCCATGGCCAGCGTAAGAAAGAATAGCGGCGCCATCATTGATACATTGATCGATGCGGTCGTTCTGGGGGGTCGCTCCGCCGCTGTTGCAATCTTCGTCGAGAATCGTTTCATAGAGTTTCTGTGCTGTCTGGGGGCCGGCCCCCTGGAACCATTGGTCGTAGATCTCATCGTGTACGCGGAAGAGCTCTGGCTCGTCTCGTTCGGAGACAAGGCAAGCCCGCCCAGTCCAGGTCGGACTGTGGTTTCCCTGCTCATAGCGCAGGATCTTGCGAAACACCGCTTCGGCCTCGGTCAGGGTATGGCTGGGAATACGCCCGAGCATCACATCTGGAAGCTCGTCTTCACCGAGAACCATGGCCAGGATGGTGTCCGACAAGTAGTAGCCGAACTGAGTATTGGCGGCGATGTCATACATCATCGTCGGCACGAATTGTCGCGACACGCTATGGCCGTAGCGGTTCTTGTAGTCCCGGGTCGCATCGCCCACCAGGAGGACGTAAGTCGGCTTGCCCTGCCACGTTGTGAGGGTCTCCCGGATGAAGTCACGAATCGCTTGGGGGTCAGTGATCCCATAGGAGAACTCATCGTAAACGTCCTGGATGTCCACGATTGCAGTCGTCAGGCCTTGGTTCTGGCGGTGGCTGATCAGAGCGTTGAGTTCCGATCCGGGTGTCCCGGTATCGAGCAAGGAAGCCGGCCCAATGACCAGCCAGTCGGCACCGTTGGCGGGATCTTTCAGGCTCGGCATCAGTGATCCGTCGAGCGAGTCCGCCGGGCTATCCTCGCGGACGGTGTCGGGTACGAGGAAACCGTTCGGTCCGACCGCAACGAACCGGCGAGTGGGAGCGGCCGCGTCCGTTCGTAACTCGAAAGTGGCCACCCCTCCACTGAAATCAACTCCCGTCAAGCGGCGTGGCTCTGCCAGGCTCATTCCTGCCGTGGAAAGGGTCGTGTCGGTAAGCTCCCAGATCTCGGGGGGGGCACTGAACGACGAAATCTGGATTTCCTGGCTTCCATCACCGGCTACATCGAAGAAGAGGACATCATCGCGGGCGTCGAAAAGTCGGTCATAGTCGATTTCAACCCAGTTTACGGCAACGATGTCCTTGGTGATGCTGGACCCATTGACCTGACGCGTCAGAGGCAGGGCGACATTGACCGTCGTGACTTCACCCAGGGGACTGGGAGGTGTGTAGAGAACCGTGCCGTTGTCTACTCCATGGGTGAATTCAATATGCCCATCCCAGTCAGCCTCGTCGACCTGGGTGCCATCGATGGATATCCGCGAGCGGTGGAAGTTGTCCTGGTAGTCGAATCCCATCAGTCGCACGCGGATGGAGACCTCACCGCCCGCGTGAGCCGGCGTCTGTACCAACTGGTTCATGTCCACTGGATCGGGGTTGGCAATCAGGTACGGGTCGGCATACCAGTGGTCCACGCCGTCATGGGGGACGAATCCCTGAAAGCGAACGTCTTCTTCATGTCGGGTTGTCGCCCGAAAAGAGGGTGTCACCGCATATCCCGAGACCGGCGCTGCATCGCGACCGACTAGACGGGGTGCGCCGCTGAGCAGGTCCAGACGGTAGACATTGGATGGTGCGATATCGCCGGATTGCCAGACCGTAGGATCAAAGAGGTCATAACCGGCTGGAGATTGGCCATAGAAGATCAGGGCGTCCCCTTCAGGCCTCCCCGTCCCTGGAGGATCAAAGACGCCGTCGTCGCCTCCTTCGACCCACAGGGGCAGATCAAGGCCCTGGCAACTCAGACGGTAGAGGGATGTGTCGTTTCCTGTCAGAAAGGCCAGCAGATCCGGAGCATTGGCCTGGGCCCACGAGTACGAGATGCGGTAGAGGCCGGTCTGCTTCACGTCGAAGTACCAAGCCGGAAAGTTGGCAGTGGTCGACGGGCCCAGTGCCTCAGTCGTGGGTTGTGGAGGGGGCCAGGCCTGCCCGACGCCCTCCGCTCCCAGGGCGGCTTCCTCTCCGGCGCGCGTAACGAGCGGGTCCGTGCGGCCGGCGGACAGCCGCCACGCGCCGGAGCCACGGTCCACGAGCAGCTTCAGTCGACGGGCGACACGAAAACGGCCGGTGGTTAGATCAACCTGCAAAGGGCGTATCTCGAGGCTGGAAAAATGAAGCGTGCGGAAACGCCCTTGGCGTACTGCAATCTGGACCGGCTGTCGGGGCCAGAACCCCTGTCTTTCCCAGTGACTCGCATCGATGGGCGGTGCTGCGGGATCTTCGCCGGGAAAAGCCGCCAGCGGGCCGGGAATCACGCCTTCGGACCAATCGATTTCGATCTCGATCAGCTCGAGGACCGAGTCGGGGTTGACGGCAACGCGTTCGAAGCGCACGGGCAGATCGGGAGCGGCCGACTGACCCAGGCGACCGAAACCCTCGATGCGGGGAATCACGCCACCTGCCGCATGCTCCCAGTGGAGTGGAGGGATGGCGATGGTGATGATGGCGCGGGAGCCTGTTTTGCCGAC
>JAUZRX010000011.1 GCA_030949985.1 Acidobacteriota bacterium | reverse complement strand
ACCTCGAAGGGCTGGAGCCGGCGGGCGAGGATCCGCGTCCAGTCCCAGGGCCGGTCGCTCAGCCCGGCATGCATGGCCCGGGTACCGGCCCGGGGCTGGCGCTCGGCGCGCAGCTTGACGTAGTTCAGCCACACCCCGTGGGTGAAGATCTGCTCGGCCAGCGAGGAGTGGCGCCGGGCGAAGGCGATGGTCTCCCGGCGCTGGTGGGAGAGGCTGTGCCGGAGGAACTGGTGGGCGAAGTCCACGGTGGCCAGGGCGGCGTCCCGGCGCCGGGCGGCGTCCGAGCGGGGGCTTCCCTTGGGTCCGCGGTGGGGGTTGGGCAGGCGGAGGTGGTCGATGCGCTCGTGCCGGGGGTGGCGGGAGACGGCCAGGGCGTACTGCTTGTGGTCGTCGCTGACCAGGCGTAAGCGCTGGCCCTGGGGGACCTTGGCCAGCAGGCGGTCGAGGGTTTCCCGCAGGGCGCGGGCATAGGCCTGGGGCTTGGGCTTGCCGTAGAGCGCCTCGAGGCGGTCGCGCCTTTTTTTCTGGTAGTCCGACATGCGGCCGCATCGCCGGTGGGGGGCCAGGTCGAGGGAGAGGAGCAGTCGGGAGTCCTGGGCGTAGGCGGTGCCGAGGCCGAGGGGGAAGTACTGGGAGTGGGCGAAGGACTCGAAGTGGTCGTAGACGACGGGCTCGTCGATGGCCTCCAGGGCTTGGAGGGTGCGGGCCTGGAAGGTGATGGCGTGCCTGGCGAGGCGTGCGGCCAGCCGGGAGACGGTGGAGGCGGCGCACTTGCAGGCACGGGCGATCTGGCGGTGCGCGGAGCAACCGACGAGTTCGTCGGCGACGCGGACGAGCAGCTCGGGGCGCTTGAGGTAGTAGGAGGTGGTGAAGGTCTGCTGGGAGAAGGTCCTGCCGCAGGCGCAGCAGTGGAAACGCGGGACGCGCCTTCCGTCACACTTGCGGTCGTAGAAGCCGTGTCTCCTGAAGGCGAAGGGCGCGGGGCGGTCCGGGGCGTTGGAGGGGCAGTGCCGGATGGG